>NZ_CP043477.1 GCF_009769165.1 Xanthomonas hyacinthi | reverse complement strand
ATCGCTTCACCCTTGGAGTGACAACCTCCTGCATGACCTCGTGCATGCGGTCCTGCGTGGATTCGATCCTCGACAACAGGGCGAGGATGGTCGTCTCTCCAAACTGGAGCGTCCTCACGTCGTCGGTGAGCCACAGCTTCAGCAGACCACCCAGCCGCCCAAGGTCGCCATTGATGCGAGCGAGTTCTTCAACTCGCTTGTTGTCCAGGATGCCGGGCACCTGGTAGCCAAGACCCACATTCCGCAGGTACGCCGCCACGGGAAGCCCGACCGAAGCCGCCAGTCGTTTGATTTCGGCTTCCTCGTCGGGAAGCACGGGGACGCGCAAATGCCGGCCCGCTTTGCGGGTCGGCTTTCGCGGATCGTCGCTGTTTCTTGTCTTTGCCATTGGCCTCTCTTTAGCGGCTAAAGCCGCGCACCTCAGACGGCGGTAGCCGTCAGCCTCGCAGAGCAGGATTCCCCGTTGAGCACGAAGTGCGAATAAGGGGATAGTGAAGATAGATAACCGGCTCGCCGGTTAGCTAACTTCACCTATCCTGCCCGCCTTTCGGCGGTATGAACACCAAGGAAAGCATACACCACCGCGCCGCATTTAATCGCTGTTATTGCGCTGAAAGCTAACCGATATAGCGAAAAAGCGCGTAGGATGCCTATAATCAGCCTCAATCGCCTTGTTTCAGCGCACTGTCAGCACATTGACAGCGCTTTAACAGCGATCTTTTTGCGATCTAACGCAGTGCTAGAGTTGCATGCAATAGGAACGACATGGAACACGAACGATGCCGAAGAGCTACCCCGAAGAGCTGGCCGAATGGGTGAAAAAACGCGAGGCAACCAGGCCGAGACAGGACAAGAACGTGGTGGCGTTCTTGGCCCTCAAGAGCGACGTGCAGGACGCAATCGCGGCCGGCTATTCGCTTCTAACGATCTGGGAGCATCTGCACGAGAAGGGGAAGATCCCGTATCGCTACGAAACCTTCTTGAAGCATGTACGCCGGCACATCAAGGGCCGGCCTCCTGCGGTGGTAGACGGCCAGCCATCGACGCCACCCGACCCGCCACGTCCACCCGCTGCAGGCAAGACCGCTGCACCACGGCCGCAACAACCAACGAAGTCAACGCCACCAGCTCCGGCCGGCTTCAAATTTGACTCTCAACCGAAAAAAGAGGATTTACTGTAATGGCGAAAATTCACATGGTTCTGCAAGGCAAGGGCGGGGTGGGCAAGTCGTTCATCGCGGCCACCTTGGCACAGTACAAGGCAAGCAAGGGTCAGAAGCCACTCTGCATCGACACGGACCCGGTGAACGCCACGTTCGCCGGCTACAAAGCCCTCGGGGTGAAGCGCCTCCAGATCATGGAAGGCGACGAAATCAACCCGCGCAACTTTGATACCTTGGTCGAATTGGTTGCGCCGTCGAAGGATGACGTAATCATCGACAACGGGGCCAGCTCGTTCGTGCCGCTTTCGCACTACCTCATCAGCAACCAGGTGCCGGCACTCCTGGCAGACATGGGGCATGAACTGGTCGTGCATACGGTCATCACGGGCGGCCAGGCTCTTCTTGACACCGTGAGCGGCTTTTCGCAGCTCGTGAGCCAGTTCCCCACGGAAGCAATTTTCGTGGTGTGGCTGAATCCGTATTGGGGGCCGATTGAGCACGAAGGCAAGGGCTTTGAACAGTTGAAGGCATACACGGCCAACAAGGCCCGCGTTTCGGCCATCGTGTCGATTCCAGCCCTCAAGGAAGAAACCTACGGCCGCGATCTGAGCGACATGCTGCAGGAACGTTTGACGTTCGATGAAGCCCTGGCGATGGACTCCCTCACGATCATGACCAGGCAGCGGCTCAAGATCGTGAAGGGCCAGCTCTTCGGCCAGCTCGATAGCGCAGCGGTGCTGTGATGGCCGACCAGGTAGAGGAACTCATCAAGGAGATTGCCGCGAAGCACGGCATAGCCGTCTCGCGTGATGATCCGATCCTGGTCCTGCAGACGATCAACAACCGGCTGATGCAGGACAGCTCCAAGGCGCAACAGGCCCAGCTCGATCAGTACAAGGAAGAGCTGGAGGCCCTGGCGCTCCGCTGGGGAACGGACGCCAAAGACAAGGCCGAGCGCATCCTGAATGCGGCACTGACCGCAAGCAAAGGGGCGATGGACAAGGCCATGCAGGAGAACGCCAAGAGCACGGCCGCCACGGTGCGCGCCGAGGTCGATGCAGCCTTGGGCCGTGTCGCTGGCCAGGTCAAGGATGCGCGGCGGATCGGCCTGCTGAACGTGCTTGCATCGTGCATCACGCTCGCAGCGGCGGCGGTTGCGTTGTGGGTAGCGCTGCGATAGCGCAGCGCCTGCAGGCGCGCATAAAAAAGCCCGGCATCGCCGGGCTTCTTTTTTGGGGTGGCGGCGCAGCTAGCGCGCCTGCGAAAGCCCTAGCCGCACGCCTCGGCCGGTTCGTTCGATCTGCTCTCGGCGCTCGCGGTCCTGAGTCTGCTTTTTCTCCTGCTCTTCCTTGCGCTGCAGGGCTTCGTGCCGGCGCTGCGCTTCGCGCATGTCGGCCCATTCGCTGGCAAGCTCTGGCTCTTGAGCACGCAGCTTTCGAGCGGCAAGCTCTTCGATGCGGGGGGAATGGATGCCCATGCCCTCCTTGATTTCACGGACGGTTTCTAGCCGTCCGTGCAGGCGCTGCAAGGTGGCTTGCTGCTGCTGCATCTGCTGTTGCCACTTGGCACGGGTCGAGGGCAAAGCAAGCATGCCCGGCTGCTTGGCCTGCGCCTGCTGCATCCGGGATTCTTGCCGCTCGATCAGGTCTTCAAGCCGGTCCTCGACCCTTTCCGCCTGGTCGTGCTTCGCCTCGACCTGCGCCGCGAAAGCGGCGCTGTATTGAGACTCCAAGGGGGAGGCTTCAAGCAAGGCGGCTTGCTCGGCCTGGGCCTCCAGGGCGCGATCCTGCAGGGCGTCGGCTTGAACCTCTGCGTCTGCGCCGGCCTGGCGGGCACCGGCAAGCGTGGCGCGGGCGGTTTGCTGCGTCTGCTGCTGCAGTCGTTCCCTGGGAATGCTCATGGCCTTGGCTCCTTTTTAGCGGCTAAAGTTTCATCGGGACAACCCTCGCCCCAGCTTGATGGATGACGGGGCAACTTGCGCCTTGTCACCATCGTATTTGATGCTGGAATTGCTCCCGATTTCAGGTACTTTATCGAAATTCGCCCGGTCATGCTGGACGAACTGTTTGCCGACCTGTTGATACACATGATCCTTGTCGGCATGGACGATCACTCCATCGTGGCTCTGGCTCTTGTCGGCCTTGGTGGATAGGTGGATGTTGTAAATCCCCGGCTTGATCGTGCCGGCTTTTTCGACCTTATCCGTGGCCCACCGTCCTCCCTGCTCGCTCTGAACGAGCCTCTGCCCGTTCATCACAAGAAGGCGCTGTTTCATTCCAATACTCCTAGACTCATGGGTTAAAAAAAAATCTGGTCTGGCATGCCAGCGCGAATAAGGCCAGCCATACCGCTTGAGTCGCCGTTGTAGGCTTCGATTGACGCCTGGGTCATGCTGGCCTGACTGACCCCGCTCCAGTCGATCCTGTGGCCCGCCTGCTGGGCCAGTTGCCCGATGAACTCACGCTGCGTCCTGCCGTTCCCTTCACGGAAGGGATGAAGCACGTTGATTTCCCCGAGATAGTGGCCGGCCCGCTTGCTGAACTCGTCGGCATCGAGGCCGCGCAAGAGTTGTTCCTTGGCAAGCTGCCCAAAGAGCTGCTGCGCCGCGCTCTGGATCGCAACCTGCCGGGCAAACATGGTGCTGCCTTTCGAGATTTCGACCTGGCGGATTTGGCCCGCCCAGTCGTACACGTCGCCAAAAAGGCGCTTGTGAATTCGCTGCAGGTGCGCTAAATCGAATTTGCCTTTAACGGGCTGCTCGCGCAATTCGCTGGCCCGCAAAAAGGAAAGGGTGGATTCGGCTTTATCGAGTCCACCCTGTTCCTTGATTCCAAGGAGATTGCGGAGAACACCCGTTTCGCTGTCCAGGTAAGGATCGCCGCGATCCCCGGCGTATTTCATGCCATTTCTAGCCGCATGCGCGCCTTGTACTGGTCCACGGCGGCACCGATGGTCATCTCGCCACGCGCCCAGCGCTCGGCGTCGGCCACGGCCTGCGCATCAGGCTCTAAGCCCTCGATGCGCTGGCTCGCAAGGGCGCTTTGCACCACGGCGCGGCGCTCGGTCTGTTCCTGCTCTGCGATCATGATTTTTGCCCCTCGGATGTAGCTGCCAAACAACATGCCATTTTAGCGCAAAACCCCCGAAATATCAGTCCTTTTTGGTACGTGAAACGGCCTTATCGGCTTTTTCCGAGTCTCGGAATGCGGCCATCAGTTGCGTGTGCTGCTCCTTGAAGGCTTCGAGCTGGCCGCGCAGCCCGGCCGCCTCTTCCCGCGCCGCAGCCGCGTCCCGCTGCGCCTGGTCGCGCTCGGCCTGGGCACCAGTGAAGCGCTCGACCATGCGCGCCGCTTCCTGGGCGGCCGTCTTGCGCTGCTCCTGGTGCGCCTCTGCCTGGGACTCCGCACGGGCCTTGACGCCGGCCAGCTCGCTCCGCAACGCCTCGACCTGGACCTGAGCCTGGCGCAGTTGGTCGGCCAGCTTGACGCCTTCGGCCTCGGCC
This sequence comes from Xanthomonas hyacinthi, assembly GCF_009769165.1. Lineage (NCBI taxonomy): Bacteria > Pseudomonadati > Pseudomonadota > Gammaproteobacteria > Lysobacterales > Lysobacteraceae > Xanthomonas > Xanthomonas hyacinthi. Next base: position 39,716 of record NZ_CP043477.1, on the reverse strand, counting down.
AGCTCCTGGCGCTGCTGCACCTTGTCGCGTTCGGTGCGCAGGCTATCGGCCGTGGCCTTGGCCTGGGCGGCGGCAGTCTCGGCCTCGGCGTGCGCGTGATCGAGTTCGGCGCGCAGCTCACCCGCCCGGCGCTCAATTTCTTCGGCCCGGCCCTCGGCCACGGCGGCCCGCTGCTGCATGCCCAGCAGGGCGGTATGCCCTTCCTCGATCTGCTGCCGGCTCGCCTCGGCCAGCTCCGCCGCCTGGAGAGCCGCCGCCTCCAGCTCGGCAATGCGGCCCTGCGCCGCCTCCAGCTCGGCCGCCTGCGACTCGTAGGCATCGGCCATCTGCTTGTTCAGCGTCTCGGCCTCGATGCGCTCCGCGTCCCAGCCCGCTTGCGCAGCCCGAAGGGACTCGTTCGCCAGCTCCTGAGCCTCCTTCCACAAGGACGCCAGCGCGGCGCTGCTGGCCTGCTGAACGGCCTCGGGCACCTGGACGGCCACCGGGGCCGCCTGGGCGGTCTGCGCACGCCGCCATTCCTTCATGCCGGCGCTGGCGTCGTTCATGTTGACGCGGGCGACCTTCCGCACGGCATCGACCGTGGGAAAGGCGGCCCGGCCGGCCTGCTCGTAGAGCGAATCAGCGGCGGCAAAGATGCGGTCGCGGGTGTCTTTGGCGAGTTCCATGGTGCGCGGCTCCGGGTTGAGTAATACGATAAGAAGAATAATATTCTTATTATTCTTACCTGTCAAGCGTTTAGCTAAACTTTTTTTAGCGGCTAAAACTGTGGGACGAAAAAAAGCCCGCCGGGAGCGGGCGGGCTTATGGGGTGCGGCGTGGGACTGACCTGGGCGCGGCCCTGCGGGGGAATCAGGGTTTGTTTAGCCTTCCAGCAGGGCCACCAGGGTGACGCTGCTCAAGTTGGCTTCAAACTCCTGGCCGTCATCCTCGTACTTCAACCAGGCGAAGCCCTCGGCCGGTGGGCGACGGTTGAGGATCAGCCGGGCGGGGCGTTCGTTGTGCTGCACCTGGACGATGGCCTTTTTCAGCTTGTCGGGGTCGGGCTCCTTCTCTTCCTTCTTGGAGTCAGAACCTGAACCCTGCTCGCCGTCGCCAGCTTCGGCGTCCGTCTTTCCGGTGAGTACGTCTACCGTATTCGGATCGCGGTCGTCATCCTCGTGCTTGCGCTTGTCGTCCAGGAACTCGCGCAGCAGCTTGACCGAACCCCGCGTGATTTCCTGGTTCTCGTCTTCCAGCCAGTCCGTGACCTCCTGCGGCTTCTTCTTGAACGCCGTCACCAGCTCGTTGACCACGGTAACGTCCTTGACGCGGCCCGAGTTGAACGCCTCGGCAATGGGATCGGGCAAGTCCAGCAGCGCGGCATGCTGCGTCACGAAGGCGGGCGACTTGCTGATGGCCTTGGCAATCTCGCCCTTCTTGACTCCCTTCGCCAGCTCGCGGCCGATGTAATCGGCAATCTCGCGGGCCGTCAGTTCATTGCGCTGCAGGTTCTCCACCACCTGGTCGGCCTCGTTGTAGTCGTTGTCGATGAAGCCGGGGATCGTGGCCTTGTCGGCTCGCTTCGAGCCACGGAAGCGACGTGCGCCGTGGTTGATGAGGTAGCGACCAGGCGCATCCGGGTTGTCGCGCACGGAAATGGGGGTCTTGACGCCACGGAGGCGGATCGAGGCGGCCAGTTCGTCCAGGCTCTCGTCGGAGAAACCGGGGTTGTCCTCGGTGCGCGGCTGGTGCGGGTCTTCATCAATCAGGCCCATGTCCAGGTCCAGCGGCCCGCCACCGTTCGCGGCGGCCGTAGGGCCGGCCAGGAGCGCCGACAGGTCGCCCATGCCCTCCAGGCCCAGCCCACCGGCTTGCGGCTTCGCCTCGGCCTCGGGAGCGGCCTTTGCAGGCGTCTTCGACTTGGGGGCGGTCTTCTTGTTTGCGGCGGTGCTCATTGCGCGATCTCCATCTTTTCAAAAACATAGGCGGCCAAAGCGCGAACTTCGTGCGTGGCCTTGCGGGCGGCGGTCTTCCTGATCTTCCAGACGGGCACCCCGGACGCCAGGGCGTCGGCAATGCTGCTGCGCAGGCCGATGCTGGCCGGCGCCATCAGCTTCGGATAGGCCGCCTGTAGCTCGACCTGGTGGCGCACATGGCGCGGGTTCCTCGCGTCTACCTTGGACGGCACCATGCCCAGGAACTGCAGGCCGGCGTTCTCCTTGCGGACGTTCATGATCGTGGTCAGCATCATCTTGATGCCCTGAATGCTGTACGCCTCCAGCTCGATAGGGGACAGCACGCAATCGGCTGCGTAGAGCGCGGCCACCAGGGCAACGCCAAGGCCGGGTGCCGTGTCGATCAGGCACACGTCGAACCCTTGGCCGGCCAGCGCCTTGAGGTTGGCTTTCAGGTTCTGCTTGGCCTTGTCCAGCGGCAGAAAAACGGCATTGGCCAGCTCGGGATCTGCTTCGATCAGGGCCAGGCGTGCGCCGTCGCCATCGGCCGCGGCTGCACCTCGCCAGCCATCGGCCGGCACAGGGCCAAAGAAGCCGCTCGCCCGAGCCTCGATCTTGTACTGCGCCAGGGTGAAGGAGGCATTGGCTTGCGTGTCCAGGTCGATCACGGCAACGCGAAGGCCACGCTCCAGGAAGTCGAACGCCAGGTGAACAACACTCGAAGTCTTCCCGACTCCGCCTTTCTGTTGAGCGACGACCAGGGTTTTCATTTCTTGGGTTCCTTCTTCTTTGTCGCCGCGTCCTCGGCCCACTTCTTGACGATGAACGCCTGATGCTCCGGCAGCACTGCCGAAACCCGCTCGTACCCCTGGGGCACGTTCTTGGACGAAAACGCCGTCCACACCCTGCTCACGGCCTGCGAGACTGCCCCTTTGGTCAGTCCCAGCGACGTGATGAAAGCCGCTTGCGGCTGGCCCAAAACCAGCACGCCCCGCGCTATTTCGATGGTCTGCTGGCCCACGTCCAAGCCCTTTATGCACGCCTGGAACTGGGCTTCGGTTAGCCGTTTCTTCATGGATTGCACCCATATCATTGACTCCGCGCCTAGTTAAAAAAAGCTGGTGACAGCCAGCACCCATAAGACAAAGTTTAGCTAAACTTTGTCCACGAGTCAAGCGTTTTAGCCGCTAAAATTTTCTTTGGCACGGAAAAAAGGCCCGATAAAACGGACCACCTGTCAATGCGCCTTTGCCTGGCGGATTGCGCGTACTGCCGCACCCTTGGCAAGCGCTTCCCGCCAGCACTCGGAATCGAGACTGCACGCGCTGCGCGTAGTGCCGTCCGGCATGTCGTAGAACACAGCCGGGCGGCTCTCGATGAGGCTTTCGATGCGCAAGGCCGATGCATCAAGCCCAAGGTCGCCCGCAATCACGGCCAGCGCCTCACGTCGCTCGTCTTCCTCCTTGGCGTTCAACCGGGCCGCGTTCTTCGTCATGTCAAATTCCTTTGGGCTTGTAGATGGATACGAAATAGGTCAAGGCCACCAGCACCGCGAAGTGCGCGAGGAACGTCCAGCCGGCGAAAACGCCCGGCGTGTTCCAGTGGTAGACCATGCGGATGAACTGAAAAAACACGTCAATCGAGACGATCCATTTCAGCAGCGGCCACACCAGGACGACGACAACCCAAACGGCCTTGACCACGGGCGCGAACAGGCCCCGGCGCGGCGCGGCAGGCGCTGGCTTCTCCTGCGCTGCCGGCTCCGGTGCGACCTCGGCGGGTGCCTCGGCCTTGCCTGGAAACTTGATGATGTTCGTCATCGCTTGACCCCTTTTCGCATTGCCTATCCAATGCAGGGTGCAACCGCGCCTATGGTTGGGCCTTTGGTGTGACAGCACCAGGGCCGAATGCCCCGGATCACTCCGGGGCGTTCCTCCTACCAATCAGCTCGGCGCTTCGCCTGCTCTACTTCCTCATAACCCCATTTCCCCTTGGCGTCGCCCTCCAGGCTCAACGCTGCGTAGTACGCCTTGGCGCGCAGCTCGGCCGCCTTGTTCAGCAACCCCGTTGCTTGCTCTGTCAACGCCGCTGCTTCGTTCATCACTACAGCGATTTGATCGCGTCGAGCGGGAAAGTCGGTAGCGGGTGCGCCTGCAAGTTGATCGACCCACGGCATGATCGGTGCCTTGTTCATCGGATGGTTCTCCGGTTATTGACCTGAGCGGTATGCCCGGCCTTCTAAGTAACATAATAGGGCAAAATGCCCTAGCTGTCAACTGATTTAACGAAGATAGTTTAGCTAAATTGCCGTGAAAATCTTCTTCCTTGGCGTAAAAATCCGGCGCAGCCGGGGTATTCATGGCTTTAGCCGCTAAAGCGGCTAGCTAGTCCTTTTTCCAGATTTGGCCCAAATTGCCGAAGTCGCACAGCAAGGCCCATGCGGCATAGGGGATGGCCGAATCCCCGCCGATCCAGCGGCGCACGGTTCTATCGCCCTTCGCCCCCAGCCCGAGGGCTTTCGCGGCTTGGCCTCCCGTGAAGCCCGCCGCTTTCAGCGCCTCGCGCACCTCTTCGCCGGTCGGCTGCTCCCAGCCGTCGTTTGCGGGCCGCAGGCATTCAAGCCTGATATTTGCCTCTGACATTGCATTGCTCCTGGTCATAGGATGCGCAAGGCATCCATGCTGTAAATCGACTCGATACAGCGCGGGTCTGAATCCACCACGCGCCGCCCATTCCGGTTGATTTTGTACGTTACGGGTCGATCCTCATGCGCGAACACCTGGCGGGTGTCTGCGGCAACTTTGGTCACGACCACTTTTTTGCCTATGTCCTTGGCGAAAACAGGATGGTGGACGCTCTTGATCTGGCACCGAACGCCCTTGAAAAACGCCTCTGTCGCCGGGGGTTCCTCGTAGTAGTCGTCGTCGCTCTCGGCAGCAGGGGAGGGCGCTACGTCTTCTTCCTTGGCGTCGATCCGGGCCGGCACGGCCTTGGCGGCCCCCCTGGCCGCCTTGACTTTCAGGCGCGCAGCTTCGGCCCACTTCTTGACGATGAATGCCTGGTGCTTGGTCAGGACGGCATCCACCAGCACGAACCCGGACGGCAGTGGTTCGGCCAGGTCATCGGCTCCCACCGGCTCGATGGCCCGCGCCCGCCTGGGCGGTTGCGCCATGCCAGCCAGCCAGGGGCGCACCGGCTTGGCGGCATGCCTGTTTTGCGCTTCGGCTGTCAGGTAGCGACGATGCGCTTTGAGATAGCCGGCGAACACGGCGGCGGCCACCTGGTCAACGGTCATCCCGCCCTGTGCCGTCTCGAAATGCGAACGGTAGCCCGTCTCGGAGATAAATGGCCCGTCCAGGTCAACGACATGGAACGCGAAATGCCGATCCAGCAGCGAACCAAAGCCATCGCCGACTTCCACCAGGCAGCGCACGCCGGCCGACTCCATCAGGAATTCCCCCGACTGGCCCCACATCGGCACCACGCTAGGCGCGGCGCTGCAATGCAGCTCGATCAACGTGCCGGCCGCCTCGGGGTTCGCGCCATCCTTGCAGCCTTGGTACGTGCCGCCGTTGAGCTTCCAAATGCTCGCGTCGTAACGATTCGCGGCTGCTTCGGCGGCAGCGCCGTCGCTGGCCAGCACGGCCGCGTGACAAGCGGCCACGGCCTCGGCCGCGACCGCCAGCAGGCCGGCCCGCTCTTCGGGCAGCTCGGCCGCCAGGTCCGCCGCCGCCTCGTCGCGCTCGCGTAGTCGCTCCTCGACGCCCCCGGCCTTCTTGGCGCGTTTCTTGGTCTTCACGGCGGCCGGCGCTGCCGGCGTCGGATGCTTGACCAGGTGCGAGTCGATGCACTCCGGTTTTCGGTCGTCGTCGCAGAAACGCAGGCCGTCCACCACGCAGCAGCCCGGCAGGGGGTATTGCATCCAGTATTCGGGCTCGGGGTAGGGGTGCAGCAGCTCGCCGCACGCATGGCAGCGCTCGGCTGCGCCCACGTCCCCATCCGCGAGAAGGCGGCCGGCCTCGATGGCCGCATTGCGCCGGTCGGTTCTGTCTTCATGATCCATGATCGCGCTCCAGGTGGCTCCAGCCTTTCGGCTGGAGCCGGCCCCCTTTAGTCGATCGCTCGGAAGATTTCTGCGGCCTCGGCGTGGTCGCGTGCGAAGTCGCGCAGGAAGTGGTAGCGGTCGATCAGCACATCCGCCACGTCCGTGCCCTGGTTGTCAGCGGCAAGCTGGCCCAAGGTGAACAGGGTTGCGACGATGCCGGCCGCATCGGCCGACAGCTCGCCGCTGTACCCGTTCCCGTCGACCTCCAGGCACAGCCGGCCAGTCAGCTCGGGCGCGAGATAGAACCCGCCGTTGCTCAGTTCGTAGTAGTTCCAGAACCCGCCGTTGTAGTCTTCACTGAGCCGGCGCAGCCAGGCATACACCAGCGATTCGCCGCGCATCATCAGGCGCGGTCCGAAGTAAGTAGGTAGGAAGGTAAGCCGGCGATTGCTGGCGACCAGGGACGCGGTGACGGGTTGGTTTGCTTGGGTGTCGTTCATCGGAATTCTCCGGTTGTTGACCTGGGCGAAATGCCCGGCCTTCAAAATGAATTATAGGGCAAAATGCCCTAATTGACAAGCAATTTAGCTAAACTTTTTAGCCGCTAAAGAGGGAATCGTTGGCCGCTTTGGCTTGGCCGCGCTCGACGGCCTGGGTGATGCGTTCCTTCACGGCCTCGACAGCCTTGCGGAACTGCTCCAGGTCGTAGGGCGTAGCGCGCTTGCATTCGCAGTGCTCGACCTCGGCCAGCACGCGGCCGGCGACGGCTCGCCAGTTGTCCAGCTCGTGGGCACCGACGCAGGCGTGGTAATCGACGTTCGCCAGTCGAAACAGGTGATCGGCCTCGGCACGAAAGGCGGCCACTTTCAAAGTCTTGCTCATCGGAAATGCTCCGGTTGTTGACCTGGGCGAAGCGCCCGGCCTTGCCATCAATTATAGGGCAAAATGCCCTAGTCCGTCAACCTGTACCCGCGTTTCTTTGACACTTGAGGGGCCACTTTTCCCAGCAATCCGGCTAACGGTCGCCGGCCCTTTCCCCCCTTGGAGTAAAACCTTGCGGCCGTTGCGCTGCGCAGTCCTTCCATCTTGGCCGCGATGGTTGTGCGGCATGAACAGTTGCAGGAGTCCAGAGGGGCGCAGCCCCTTTGGGCATAGCGCAGCGACCTGGAGACGAAATTAGGGCTGTTGCAGGCGCTTGCGCCTGTTTGGTAGCCCTCTGCGCCGTTAGGCGCAGCTCGAATGCAGGTGAGGCCGAAGGCCGAGGGGCGCAGCCCCTGGGGGGGATGGGAGGCCGCTTGCGGCCGGGTGGGATCGAGAAGGGGGGTCTCCCCCCTTCGGCGCGTGCTTTTTAAGCACGCAGGTTAATAACTACGGTTTATTAAATTCGGTTTAGAAAGCGGTTATAAAGCGGTTAGCGCATCGGAAAACATGCCGTAAGTCGTTGATACGCCAAGAAAAAAGCAAAACCGCTGCCCCTCAAGTGTCTAGGGTGCGCCCCTCAAATGTCTGTAGCTGGCCCCCCAAGTGTCAAGGAAGCCGCCCCCCAAGTGTCTAGGGTTGCGCCCCTCAAGTGTCTATAGAAATCGGGCTTTTCCACAGGCTTATGCACAGTTCCTGTGCATAACTTGACCGCGGCGAGCGCCTGCAGGCACTTGGCCAAGCCTGGCCAGGCTGAAAACTGACGTTTGCCCCTCAAGTGTCTGCAGTGCGCCGGGGTACTCTGCCCCCCAAGTGTCAATGAACGCCCCCCAAGTGTCACGGTGGGCCGATTTGTCCACAAGCCGCCCACAGGGCGCGGGTGGATCTTCGGCAGACATGGCCCCCGGGGAGGGATCGGCCGGCCTTGGATGGCCGCTTGCGGCGGCCGTATGGCCCACTGGCGGGCCTGCAAGCCCAGCGGCGAGGGGCATGGACCCGGTGAGCGTCGGAAAGGCGCTGGAAGCCCGCAGGGGTCGAGACGCGGAACGTGGCTCGATGCGCAGCACGACATAGCCGGTTTTCGCGCCCGCGAAAATTCCCCGTCCCTGGCTTGGCCCCTCAAGTGTCTGCATGCCGCCGCTGCGCCCCTCATCTGTCAATGAAAAACGGGAGCCTAGGCCCCCGTTCTCTGTCGCATGTCCACCTGGTCTACCGCTGGCAGTAGATCGAGTCACCCTGCACCCATGACAGCTTGATAAGCCCGCTCTGGCTCAACTCTTCGCACGCCTGGCCGGTCTGCTCGCGCCACTTCTTGAGCCTGGCCGAATCGGACCCGCACATCAGCCTGAACGTCTCCAGCTTCAAGGGGAAGGGTTCCTTGTGAGAGACGAAGTAATCGAACATGCGCCGGGCAGTAGGGGACAGCTCGCGGTACTTTTCCCACACGAATTTCGAGTAGTGATCGCCGGCAAAAAGCACTACCATTTCCTCGTCGATTTCGACCTGACAGCGCGACGTTTTCTTGCCGCGATCCAGCACGCGGAAGCGATGGATCAGGGACACCGATTCAAGCCGGCCGATCCGGCCCGAACTGAACTGCATGGCGGTCGCCTGCAGGCGCGTCAGGCACTCTTCGGCCTTGTCGTAGTACCGGCCGTTGATCGGCCAGCCCAGGTCCGTGCAAAGCTCGTAGAACGTGAAGGAAACGGGCGTACCGACCGGCGAGCGCTTCGCGTATTCAAGAACCTGCTGCCAAACCAGCTCGTCGTCATCGGCCCGCAGCTCGATCCCGGTATAGGTGATGAGCACGTCCTTATTGACGTGAAAAATTACGTGTTGCTGCCGCACCTCACGCGGGGTCTTCTTGTTCCTGGTCGTGAAAAGCGCAGCACGCGCCAGGTCGTTCGGCATCGCCCGCATGTCGTCGCCCCAAGGCGCGAGGTCGAACAGCGAAAGCTGCATTGCCTTGATCTGCTCTTTCGTGTGCTTGAGCAAAGCGGCCTGCTTGACTTCGCTCACCTTGTCGGCGGTCTTCTCGACGGCGGTTTTTCGTTTCGGCGCTGGGGCGGGTGCGGACATTGAGGTTCCTCCGAATGGAAATTACGCCACGGCAAATGCCAACGGCGGGTGATTCGGCGGCGTAACTCCTGCCGTCGCTCGACGCATCGGTATCAAAACAGCCGATTGGACGCCAGGGGAGGGGATCGCATCTGCTCTGCAGCTTGATGTATCGCTCGCCCCTTCATCGCGGGTAAGATTACCGATAAATTGGAACCTGTTTAGGCTCATGCATTGATTTTCTTGCGCTAGAGAACTCGAAGTTTAGCTAAACACGGTCTCCCCGTCAAGAACTTTAGCGGCTAAAATTTTGAGCTGCGGATCGCAAGGCATAGCCGACCGTGTACAACCAGATATTCTTTACGAACGTCTTACGCCTGCTCGAAGAGCAAGGAATGACGAAGCATGACCTCGCCGAGAAGGCAGGAATGTCCATATCATTCCTGTCCGACTTGACCAACGGGAAGGCCAATCCTTCCCTCAAGATCATGGGTTCCATTGCGGACGCCTTGAGCGTCCCATTGCCGACCCTTTTGGAAATGACCGACTTGGACAAGGCAACGCTGGACGCCTTGTCCGGGGGCAAGGCCCCCAAGAGTCTCCCGGACGGGTTCGCACGCATAGCGGCGATCCTCAACGAGTACCAGGCATTCACAGTGCGGCAATGGGATGAGGCGAACAGGAAGCAAATAGCCAAAAGTAAAGGCAAAAAGTCCTGACGCCAGAGGGGAAATTTTTAGCGGCTAAAGCCCCCCATTCACGGGGATTGCCGCTTCGCTGGGTAGCAACCCAGCCGCCAGCCAGCCGCGCAACTCGCCAGCCAGCGCCTCCTTTCACCCCGCAGCCTTCAACCGGGCACCCCATTTGTCAACAGGGGTAACAGTTCGTTGAAGGCTTTGGCTTGCCTTGCTTTCCTGTTCGGTATATCGTTTGTCCGTGTAGAATACGACGAACGAAATGGAACAGGACGGACATGGCAGACACAGAAGACTTCTCAACGCTCAAAGAGCGGGCCAAGAAGAAATTGGAACGCGACATGGGGCCGCTGCTCTTGGGTGCATTGAATGACCCTCGCACGGTCGAAATCATGCTCAACGCGGACGGCAAGCTGTGGCAGGAAAGGCTTGGCGAAAAGATGAAGTGCATCGGGTCGCTGCGCGTGGCGCAGTCCGAAGCGATCATCAAAACCATTGCCGGCTACCACGGCAAGGAAGTCACACGCGGCAAGCCCATCCTGGAAGGGGAGTTGCCGCTTGATGGCTCGCGCTTCGCGGGCCAGCTCCCCCCGGTGGTGCCTGCGCCCACGTTTGCAATCCGCAAGAAGGCCGTGGCCATCTTCACGCTGGAGCAATACGTCGAGGCCGGCACCATGACGCAGGGCCAGTACGAGGCCCTGAAAGCCGCCGTCAAGAACCACCGGAACATCCTGGTGATTGGCGGCACTGGCTCGGGCAAGACCACGCTCGTGAACGCGATCATCAATGAGATGGTGATTTGCGATCCCATGGAGCGCGTTTTCATCATCGAAGACACCGGCGAAATTCAATGCGCCGCTGAAAACTTCGTTCAGTACCACACGTCCTTGGAAGTGCCGATGACGGCGCTTCTGAAAGCGACTCTGCGCATGCGCCCTGACCGGATTCTGGTCGGGGAAGTGCGTGGGGCGGAAGCGTTGGATTTGCTCGATGCCTGGAACACCGGGCACGAGGGTGGGGCGGCAACGCTCCACGCCAACAACGCAGCCGCTGGCCTGGCTCGTCTGAGGTCGCTCATTACCCGTAATGAGTCGGCACCGGCCGAAATTGAACCGCTGATAGGCGAGGTGGTTCATGTCGTTGTTCATATCGCCCGCACCCCTGAAGGCGGTCGCCGCATCCAAGAAATCCTTGAGGTTTCCGGGTACGTGGACGGCCGCTACATCACCAAAACCCTCTAGGAGTATTTCCAATGCAAGCGTCTCTTCTCCGTCCCTTCGCCATCAACCGCACGACGATGTTCTACATCGGCGCGGCGCTGCTGATGGTGCTTTTCCTGCTGTCTCCACAGCATGCCTTTGCCTCGGAAGGCACGGGCGGCTCGCTGCCCTATGAAAGCTGGTTGACGAACCTGCGCAATTCCGTCACCGGCCCCGTGGCCTTCGCGCTGTCGATCATCGGCATCGTGATCGCGGGCGGCGTGCTGATCTTCGGCGGCGACCTGAATGGCTTCTTCCGCACGCTGATTTTCCTCGTCCTGGTGATGGCCCTCCTGGTCGGCGCGCAGAACGTGATGAGCACCTTCTTCGGCCGTGGCGCTGAGATTGCTGCGCTGGGCGATGCCGTGATGCACCAGCTCAAGGCCGCATCGGTTCTGACCAACAGCGTCCGCACGGTCTAACGATGGCCCTCCGCACGATCCCCATTCGTCGCGCCGGGAACCGAGACAACCTGTTCATGGGTGGGGATCGTGAACTGGTGATGTTTTCGGGTCTTCTGGCCTTCGCGCTGATTTTCAGCGCCCAAGAACTGAGGGCAACGGTGATCGGGCTTCTGCTGTGGTTCGGTGCGCTCTTCGCGTGCCGGCTCATGGCGAAGTCCGATCCCAAGCTGCGCTTCGTGTACCTGCGTCACCGTAAGTACAAGGGGTACTACCCAGCGCGCAGCACGCCTTTCCGACTGAACCCGAATAGCCAAGGGAAGCAATACAAATGATCGAAGCAATCGCAATTGGCATCGCGGCGCTCGGTGCCTTGCTGCTGCTCATCCTGTTCGCTCGCATCCGAGCCGTCGATGCGGAATTGAAGCTCAAAAAGCATCGTTCCAAGGACGCCGGCCTGGCCGATCTACTCAACTACGCCGCCATGGTCGATGACGGCGTGATCGTGGGTAAGAACGGGTCGTTCATCGCCTCTTGGCTCTACAAGGGCGACGACAACGCAAGCAGCACCGATGAACAGCGGGAAATGGTGTCGTTCCGCATCAATCAGGCGCTCGCGGGCCTGGGTAACGGCTGGATGCTCCACGTCGATGCCGTGCGCCGGCCGGCACCCAACTACACCGAAACGGGCCTTTCGCATTTCCCTGATCCGGTGTCGGCCGCCATGGACGAAGAGCGCCGCCGACTCTTCGAGGGCCTGGGCACGATGTACGAGGGCTATTTCATCGTCACGATGACCTACTTTCCGCCGCTTCTGGCGCAAAGCAAGTTCGTTGAACTGATGTTCGATGACGAAGCGAAGACCCCCGGCAACAAGGCCCGCACGCAAGGCTTGATCGACTACTTCAAGCGCGAATGCAACAGCATCGACTCGCGCCTTTCGTCGGCCGTCAAGCTGCAGCGCCTGCGTGGGAACAAGGTGGTGAACGAAGACGGCTCCACGGTCACGCATGACGATCTGCTGCGCTGGCTGCAGTTCTGCATCACGGGCATGGATCACCCTGTGCTGCTGCCCAGCAACCCGATGTACCTGGATGCCGTGATCGGCGGCCAGGAACTGTTCGGCGGCGTGGTGCCCAAGATCGGCCGCAAGTTCGTCCAGGTCGTCGCCATCGAGGGCTTTCCTCTGGAGTCAACACCGGGAGTCTTGACCGCCCTGGGCGAGCTGCCCGTCGAATACCGCTGGTCGAGCCGCTTCATCTTCATGGACTCGCACGAGGCCGTGAAGCACCTGGACAAGTTCCGCAAGAAGTGGAAGCAAAAAATCCGTGGCTTCTTCGACCAGGTGTTCAACACGAATACCGGCTCGGTGGACCAGGACGCTATGTCCATGGTGAACGATGCCGAGTCTGCGATTGCCGAGGTCAATAGCGGCCTGGTCGCGGTGGGTTACTACACCAGCGTCGTCGTCCTGATGGACGAAGACCGCGAAAAGCTGGAAACCTCTGCACGCCAGGTAGAAAAGGCCATCAACCGCCTGGGCTTCGCTGCGCGGATCGAGACAATCAACACGCTGGACGCCTACCTGGGAAGCCTTCCGGGCCACGGCGTGGAGAACGTTCGCCGCCCGCTCATCAACACGATGAACCTGGCCGATCTGCTGCCGACAAGCACGATCTGGACGGGCCTCAACAAAGCGCCTTGCCCGATGTATCCGCCGCTGTCGCCGGCACTCATGCATTGCGTGACGCACGGTGCCACGCCGTTCCGTCTCAACCTGCATGTGCGCGACCTGGGCCACACCTTCATGTTCGGTCCCACGGGTGCCGGCAAGTCAACGCACCTTGCGTTGATCGCGGCGCAGCTCCGTCGCTATCAAGGCATGTCGATCTACGCCTTCGACAAAGGCATGTCCATGTACCCCTTGGCCAAGGCCACGGGCGGCAAGCACTTCACCGTGGCGGCCGATGACGACAAGCTGGCCTTCTGCCCTCTGCAGTTCCTGGAATCGAAGAGTGATCGGGCTTGGGCGATGGAGTGGATCGACACGATCCTTGCGCTGAACAACGTGGAAACCACCCCGGCGCAACGCAATGAGATCGGGAACGCGATCATGAGCATGCACGCCAGCGGAGCGCGCACGCTGTCCGAATTCAGCGTGACGATCCAGGATGAAGCGATCCGCGAGGCGATCCGGCAGTACACGGTGGACGGCAACATGGGCCATCTGCTCGATGCCGAAGAAGATGGTTTGTCGCTCACCGACTTCACCGTTTTTGAAATCGAAGAGCTGATGAACCTGGGCGAGAAATACGCCCTGCCGACGCTGCTCTACCTGTTCCGCCGCATCGAGCGCAGCCTGAAAGGCCAGCCGGCCGTCATCATCCTGGACGAAGCCTGGCTGATGCTGGGACATCCGGCGTTCCGCGCCAAGATTCGGGAATGGCTCAAGGTGCTGCGCAAGGCGAACTGCTTGGTGCTCATGGCAACGCAGAGCCTTTCCGACGCGGCGAACTCGGGCATCTTGGACGTGATCGTGGAATCGACCGCAACCAAGATTTTCCTGCCCAACGTGTACGCCCGCGATGAGGACACGGCGGCGCTCTATCGCCGCATGGGCCTCAACGCTCGCCAGATTGAGATTCTGGCTACGGCCATTCCGAAGCGGCAGTACTACTACGTTTCCGAGAACGGTCGGCGACTCTACGACCTGGCTCTAGGCCCGCTGGCCCTGGCGTTCGTCGGCGCGTCCGACAAGGAATCCGTGGCGGCTATCAAGAGCCTCGAAACCAAGTTCGGCGATGCCTGGGTGCATGAATGGCTCGCCGGCCGCAATTTGAAACTTTCTGACTATGGGGTGGCAGCATGAGCTTTGCAGACACGATCAAGGGCTTGATTTTCAAGAAGCCCGCACAGCCGGCTGATCCCCGGCGCGCACCGGATTCGGTGATGGAAGGTGGCCGACGCAGGGGCGAGGTCGAAAACCCGTACCTGGCGGCACGCCGCACCTGGAATGAACACGTTGGCGCGGTCGTCTCGTCGCGCCAGACCTGGCAGGTTGTCGGCATTCTGTCGTTGTTGATCGTCCTGGCCGCCGTGGGCGGGTTGATCCACATTGGCAGTCAATCGAAGTTCGTGCCCTACGTGGTCGAGGTAGACAAGCTCGGCCAGGCGGTGGCCGTCGCGCCGGCACAGCGGGCCGCTGCAGTCGATCAGCGCGTGGTGCACGCCTCGGTGGCCTCGTTCGTCAGCGATGCCCGCTTGGTGACGCCTGACGTGGCCTTGCAGCGCAAGGCCGTGTTCCGGCTCTACTCGATGCTTTCGGCCAACGATCCGGCCACGGCCAAGACCAATGAATGGTTGAACGGCAGCGAGGACAGCAGCCCGTTCAAGCGCGCCGCGAAAGAAACGGTCAGCACCGAAATTCTCTCGGTGATCCCGCAGACGCCCGACACCTGGCAAGTGGACTGGATGGAGACGACACGCGACCGGCAGGGCGTCGTGAAGGGCCTGCCGGTCCGCATGCGGGCCTTGGTCACGGTCTACACCGTCGCCACCACTCCAAACACCACGGAAGAGCAAGTGCGCAACAACCCGCTTGGCATCTACGTCCGTGACTTCTCTTGGTCGAAACAGCTTTAAGGGGCAACACTCATGAACAAGTATCTTCTCGCTTTGGTCCTGGGCGCTGCGCCCGCATTCGCACTCGCTGCAGGGCCGGCCGGCCCGGCTGAAAAGAACCTGGCCGACCTCTATTTCTCCAAAGACAACCCGACGCTGACGCCGCAGGAAAAAGCGGCCGTCGCCATCGCTCAGAAGTGGCGCGACAACAGCGCGACGGGCATCAAGCCGGTGGCCGGCGCCGATGGCTCGATCCGCTTCCTGTTCGGTGCGCAGCAGCCCAGCATCGTGTGCGCAGTGCTGCAGGTCTGCGATGTGGAGCTGCAGCCCGGTGAACAGGTCAACTCGATCCACCTGGGCGACACCGCCCGGTGGACGGTCGAGCCGGCCATCACGGGCAGCGGCCCGGCCGAAGTGCAGCACCTCATCATCAAGCCGATGGACGTGGGCCTGGAAACGTCGCTGATCGTCACCACGAACCGGCGCACGTATCACCTGCGGCTGCGCTCGCATCGCACGGAGTTCATGCCCCGTGTGGCGTTCACCTACACGGAAGACGCAATGGCGAAGTGGGACGCCATCAAGACCCGCGAAGTGAAGGAAAAGCAGTCGCGCACGATCCCGCAAACCGGCGAGTACCTGGGCGATCTGAACTTTGCCTATGACGTGTCGGGATCGGCCGCCTGGAAGCCCTTGCGCGTCTACAACGATGGGACCAAAACCATCATCCAGATGCCCAGCACGATGCAGCAGACGGAAGCGCCGACGCTCCTGGTCGTTCGCAAGGATGGCGGCGTTTTCACGGATGAAGAAACCGTGATGGTCAATTACCGCGTGCAGGGTGACCGCTACATCGTGGACACGGTTTTCGACAAGGCCGTGCTGATTGCCGGCGTCGGCAGCAGCCAAGACCGCGTGACCATCACCAGGGGGAAATAACCATGCGCAAGACCGCTTTCCTCGCGCTGCTCGTGGTCGGCCTGGCCGGCTGCGCCACCACTGCGCCATCCACCTACGGCAACTTCACGCAAAGCGCGCCTGCAGCCTTCAATCAAACGATGGCTGATGACGCCGTGAAGCAGCTCGTTGCCGTGTACCCGCCCGCAAGCACCCGGTTCGATCTGCAGCACGCCACGCCGGATGCCTTCGGCTCTTCGCTGGTCGAGTCGCTGCGCGCCAAGGGCTATGCCCTCTTGGAGTTCAAACCGGCCGCGCCGGCCTCGGCCGCATCGGCGGCCACGGACGCCACGGCGACCGCTGGCAAACCGCTGCGGTACATCCTCGATCAAGCTGAATCGAACCTGTACCGCGTGACCCTGCTGGTGGGCAACCAGTCATTGACCCGCGCTTACTCGGCTGCACAGAACGGCACTCTGTACCCGGCCGGCGCGTGGGTTCGGAAGGAGTAACGCACATGAGCGAAGACCAAATGTCGCCTGACGCTTCCCCTGGGGAAGTGACAAAGAAGACCGGCGTTCGCCGCGTCAACAATCTGCCCGTCTACATCATCGGCGGCCTGATGGGCGTGTTCCTGCTGGTCATGGTGTTGGTGGCTGCGGATCGCGCAGACCAGCAGAACAGGCCGGCCGGTGCGAAGGACGAAAAGGCTGGCAACACCAGCATGTTCGCCAACGAAATTGCCGGCAACCAGAAGGACGGGATCATCCAGGCCGAGCGGGCAGCACCGCCCACGGTGCCCGACCTCTCGCAGCCGCAAGGCCCGGCCATCGACGTTGCCCGCCCGGAAAACCTGGACGCGCCGCCGACGCCACCGACCAGCGCAAGCCTGGATGATCGTGTCAGCAACGACGAAATGCAGCGCGTCCGCATGGCGAAGATGCAGCAGCTCGAAGAGGCCATCAAGGCGAAGACGAGCGTGCGGGGCATCGCTCCCCGCAGCTCGGGATCGACGCCTGGCGGCCTGACGGATGGCGCAGCGCCGGCCACCCGCGAGGAAGCGTTAGCCCGACTGGCGGCCGTGCGCCAGCAGATCGACGCGCAGACCCGCGACGACCCCACGGCGGCCTACAGAGCGCGCATGCAGCAGCTTCAAGCCGGTGGGGTAGGGGGTATGTCCGGGGGAGGCGTTTCGGCGGCTCCTAGGCTCCTGCAAACGGCCGGCTCCAGCTCGTCGGGGAGCAAGGACTATTCGCAGTTCGCCAACTCCGGGCAGGAAGACCGCTGGAAGCTCGATTCCAAGCCCGAAGCGCCACGCTCGCCGTATGAGCTGCGCGCCGGTTTCGTCGTGCCCGCCACGCTGATTTCAGGCATCAACTCCGATTTGCCCGGTCAGATCATGGCCCAGGTGAGCCAGGACGTGTTCGACACGCCCACCGGCAAATGGAAGCTGATTCCTCAAGGCTCGCGCCTTGTGGGTCGGTACTCCAGTGATGTGGCATACGGCCAATCCCGCGTGCTGATTGCCTGGCAACGCATCGTCTTCCCGGACGGCAAGGCAATGGATATTGGTTCGATGC
Source organism: Xanthomonas hyacinthi (assembly GCF_009769165.1). Lineage (NCBI taxonomy): Bacteria > Pseudomonadati > Pseudomonadota > Gammaproteobacteria > Lysobacterales > Lysobacteraceae > Xanthomonas > Xanthomonas hyacinthi. Next base: position 22,308 of record NZ_CP043477.1, on the reverse strand, counting down.
CTGGTGCCGACAGCGCCGGTTATGCGGGCTTCAATGACCAGGTGAACAACCACTATTTCCGGCTGTTCGCATCGGCATTCCTCATGTCTGGCGTGACGGCGGGTATCACCATGAGCCAGAACCAGGACCAGCAGAACAACGGCAATCGGCAGACGGCCAGCGGCGCACTTAGCGAAGCGTTGGGCCAGCAGCTCGGCCTTGTCACCGCTCAGTTGATTTCCAAAAACATGAACATTGCCCCGACCCTCGAAATTCGTCCGGGCTACCGTTTTAACGTCATCGTCACCAAGGACATGACGTTTTCCAAGCCGTACCAGGCGTTCGACTACTAACCCAAAGGAGAAAGCGAAATGAAGATGCTCACTAAGAAAGTTTTAGCGGCTAAAGTCGTTTTGGTTTTTGCACTTACTGCCCCTGGCGTGATGACCCCGGCGCAGGCCGGCATCCCGGTTATCGACGGTGCGAACCTGACGCAAACCGTCATGTCGGCAGTGGAGAACGTTGCGCAGACGCTCAAGCAAATTGAGCAGTACCGCACCCAGCTCCAGCAGTACGAAAACATGATCCAGAACACGGTCGCACCGGCCGCGTATATCTGGGATCAGGCCACGTCCACGATGAACCAGCTTCGCGGGGCCATCGACACGTTGAACTACTACAAGAACCAGGCGGGCAGCCTCGACGGCTACCTGTCGAAGTTCCAGGACGTGTCCTATTACCGCTCGTCCCCATGCTTCAACATCGGTTGCACGAAGGCTGAATTCGACGCCATGAAACAGGCTTCCAACAAGCTGAATTCGGAAGCTCAGAAGAAGGCCAACGATGCGCTGTTCAAAGGCTTGGACAAGCAGCAGGACGCAATGGAATCCGATGCGCGCCAATTGCAACGCCTGCAATCTTCCGCGCAGGGAGCCACCGGCCAGATGCAGGCCATCGGCTTTGCAAACCAGCTCGCCAGCAACCAGGCAAACCAGCTCCTGCAGATTCGCGGCCTGTTGATCGCGCAACAGAACGCGGTCGCCACGCGCAACCAGGTGATTGCAGACAGAGAGGCGCAAGAGGCCGCTGCTGCCGAAAACTTGCGCAAGGGCGAGTACCGCGCTAGCCCTGCGCGCACTTGGTAAGGGCTGCTCGATGAAGACCAACAAGGTTCTTACCTTGGCCCTGGCCGCCCTCGTGGCGGCCTTGGTCGCCGGCTGCGGCGAAAAGCCTGCAGAACAACCGGCCAAGCAAGCCATGCCCGAAGTCAACGATGAGAACTGCAAGCCCGCGAGCGTTGCCAAGATCGAAGACAAGGGCGCGCAGCAAGCGTTTTCGTCGCTGTGCCTGCGCCGTGGTGGCGGTTTCAAACCCAGCGAAAAGAAAGAATGGTGAGGTTGTGACTATGAGAATGCCAGCCGTATTCAAGAACGCCGGCCTGCTGTTTGTTTTGCTGTGGCTGGCGTTCTTTTCCATTGAGGCGCAAGCGGCTATCGACAATGCCGGCGTCTTAGATAACGTCCTCAACCGCTATTCGGCCGCCGCCAGTGGTTGGGCCGGCTTCATCACGGCCCGGGCCACCTGGTTGTTTTGGACGCTCGCAGTGATTTCGATGGTGTGGACGTTTGGCTTCATGGCCTTGCGCAAGGCCGATATTGGCGAGTTCTATGCGGAGTTCATCCGCTTCACCATCTTCACCGGCTTCTTCTGGTGGCTGCTCACGAACGGGCCGAATTTCGCCACCGACATCATGAGTTCGCTGCGCACCATCGCAGGCAGTGCAAGCGGCACCGGCTCGACGCTGACGCCCTCCGGGATCGTTGATATTGGTTTCGACATTTTCTTTAAGGTGCTCGATCAGTCTTCGGTGTGGTCGCCTGTCGATAGCGCGGCCGGCATCCTCATCAGCGCGGCGATTCTCATCATCCTGGCGTTGATCGGCGTGAATATGTTGCTGCTCCTGGTGAGCGGCTGGATATTGGCCTATGCCGGCGTTTTCTTTCTCGGCTTCGGTGGATCGCGGTGGACTTCGGACATGGCGATCAACTACTACAAGACCGTCCTGAACATCGCCGCGCAGCTCTTCACGATGGTTCTGCTCGTCGGCATCGGCAAGTCGTTTGTCGATCAGTATTACAACGCCATGAGCGCCGGCATCAGCCTCAAGGAATTAGGCGTGATGATGATTGTCGCGGTCGTGCTGCTGGCGTTGGTAAACAAGCTGCCGTCGATGGTCGGCGGCCTGGCGATGGGTGGAGGCGCGCACGCCCTCGGCGGCGGCTTCGGTGCCGGCGCAGCGATGGGTGCGGCAGCAGTAGCGGGTGCGGCAATCGCCACGGGCGGCGCAGCGATTGCGGCCGGCGCGGCCAGCGCGGCCGGTGGCGCGCAAGCCCTCATGGCGGCCTACAGCAAAGCGTCTGCGGCATCCAGCGAGGGCGGCGGCGGTGGTGGCATGGGCGACACGATGGGCGGCGTCGCTATGGCCGCTGCAGGCCCTGGCGGCGGCAGCTCTGGCGGTGGCAGCGTCTTCGCGGGCATGGACACCGGCAGCAGCTCGGGCAGCGGCTCGGGCAGCGGCTCAAGTGGCTCCAGTGGCTCGGGCGGTGGCTTCGGTGGTGGTGCCTCCGAAGGCGGCAGCTCGGGCGGCAAGAGCAGCGCGCCGGCAGGCGAGGGCAAGGACTCGGGCGGTGGCGCGGCACCTGGAGCCGAAGGGAAGGCCGACGCAGGCGGCAAGTCCGCAGGTTCTGACGCCAAGGGAGGGGGGCAGGGCACTGGCCTGGCACCTGGCGAACAACGCTCCACCGGCAGCATGTTGGGCCGTGCGGCGGCCATTGCTGCGGGCACTGCGGGCAACCTGGCGCAAGGCTCCTGGGACGTGGCGAAAGCCAAGGCCGCGAGCATGCGCGAGTCGGCTCTTGATCGCATCAGCGAAACCACGGGCGGAAAGATCGCAGCCGCGATCAGGGCGCAGGACGCGGCAGCGCCGGCAGACCTGTCCACTCCCGCGCCGGCACCCAGCAGCGCCGCGCAGGCCTCGACGGCCGCCACGGCCTTCAACGACAACGAACTGTCTGCAGGCAAGGGCCAGGCAGAAACCCCCGTCGCGCCCGAAGTGGCCGACTTCATGAATCGCAATTCCAAAACCTCGTAACTGCAAAGGAGCATCAACCATGCAACGCAAAAACCTCATCGCCTCGGCCGCTCTTGCGGTGGCCGCCTTCGGTGCGATTCCAGCCACTGCCAGCGCGCAGGAAATCCTCACGGGCGATACCCGCCTGGCCTGCGAAGCGATCTTGTGCCTTGCCACTGGCACCCAGCCCAGCGAATGCACGCCTTCGCTGCGCCGCTATTTCAGCATTTCGTACCGCAAGCTGTCGGACACGATCCGGGGCCGCGTCAACTTCCTGAACCTGTGTCCCGTCGCCAATCAAACGCCGCAAATGTCGGCCCTGGTCAACGCGCAGGCCAACGGTGCCGGCCGGTGCGATGCCGCGTCCCTGAACGCCGTGCTGCGTTCGTGGACGGGTTCCGACGATGGCATGGTGTACGTCAGCAACCAGATGCCCAGCTACTGCACCGCCTACACGACGCACGCCTACACGGACTTCTCGGGCACGGTGCCGCGCTATGTGGGGATTCCTGAGCGGGGAGGGTATTGGGTCGAGGCGCGGGACTATGACCGCGCCCTGGCCGAATACAACGCCCGCATCAAGGCCGAAGACGAAGAGCGCCGCCGCGCCAGTTGGGGCGGCGGTGGCAACTAAGGGAGCCTGAACCATGTCTTTCATCGATCTCCCGCCCCAGCTTCAAGAGCGCGTCATCTGCTCGATTTCGGCCGCCGTCAAATACGAAGTGCCGGCGAACATCGTTCTTGCGGTCGCGGAGAAAGAAGGCGGCAAGCCGGGCCAGTGGGTGAAGAACACGAACGGCACGCATGACGTGGGCCCGATGCAGTTCAACACCCTGTACCTGGGCGACCTGGCGAAGTACGGCATTACGGCAAACGACGTGGCAGCGGCTGGCTGCTACTCGTTTGACCTGGCGGCCTGGCGGCTGCGGCAACACATCCGCAAGGACAAGGGCGACTTGTGGACGCGGGCGGCTAACTACCACTCGCGCACCCCCCAATTCAACGTGGTCTATCGCGCCGACCTGATGCGCAGGGCAGTCAAGTGGGCCGATTGGCTCGATGCGCGTTTCGTTACCCGCGACGTGACGAAGCCCGGCGCAACCCCTTCGACGCAGGTAGCCGTTCAAGCGGTCGCTCCGACCGCGCCAGTGGTATCGAAGCCGGCCCCTGCAGCGGTCCCGCAGGCAGCGCCTGCAGGGCCTTGGAGCACTGCCAGCTACGTGCCTCGAAAGCTCATCATCAACGGCCAGTGAGGCCGTTTTTTTAGCGGATAAAAACATGGACTTTCACGCCTTCATGAAGCGGTACACCCTCGGCCTTTTCGGTGTCATCAAGAGCTATTGCGATTGGGCCGAGTCGCAGGCCAAGAGCCAGGGCGATTTACTGCTGCTTGCCTGCGGACCGCTGCTCCTGCTCGGCCTGGTGCTCTGGTCGCTGCCGGCATGGATCGGCAAGACCATTGCGCTGATCCTGCTCGCGCCCGTGCTGTATCTCGCCTTCGTCGCCCTCCAGCACTACAGCCGGCGAGGTGGCCGCAAGTGAGGTTGCCGCGCCTGGTCGTCGCTGATGGATCGGTCGAAGCGTTGAAGTGGCTCGCGCTGCTGCTCATGACCGGCGATCACGTCAACAAGTACCTGTTCAATGGCACGGTGCCGCTGCTGTTCAACGCGGGTCGCCTGGCGCTGCCGATCTTCTGCTTTGTCCTGGCGTACAACCTGGCTCGGCCGGATACGCTGCAGCGCGGCGTCTATCGCCGCACCTTGAAGCGCCTGGCCCTCTTCGGCCTTGCCGCCACCCCTGCATTCCTCGCCTTGGGCGGCCTGTGGGCCGGCTGGTGGCCGCTGAACGTGATGTTCACGCTGCTGGCCGCAACGGCCGTGCTCTTCCTCATCGACCAGGGAGGCCGTCCGCGCCTGGTTGCCGCTGCCGCCGTGTTCCTCGTCGCCGGCAGCTCGGTCGAATACTGGTGGCCGGCGCTCTCGATCTGCCTGGCTGTCTGGTGGTACTGCAGGAAGCCATCGGTGCCGGCGCTCGCGCTGCTGCTGGCGTCCTGCGCCGCGCTGTGGTTCATCAACGGCAATTTTTGGGCGTTGGCGGCGCTCCCCGTGGTCGCCGCGGCTGCGCACGTCGATGTGCGCCTGCCCCGGCTGCGGTGGGCGTTTTACGCCTACTACCCCCTGCACCTGGTCGCGCTTTGGCTCATCCGAATCCCGATGAGCAAGGCCGGCTACCTCTTTTTCTGATTGGAGCGTGTTCATGTTCAAACCGTGCCTGCTGGCCCTCTCTGCTGCCTTCCTGGTGGCCGCGCAAAGCGCATCGGCCCAGCCGATGACCGAATACGGCAGGCCGGTCCTGTCGGGTGTCTTCGTGTCGTTCCCCCATGGCGGCACGGCCTTCCGGCCCACGGCACGGCAGGAAGCGGAATTGCTCAACGCGAAGGATGCCGACCTGGTGACGATCAAGGGACGGACCAGCACACTCAAGCCGAGCGCGCAGGATGAATCGCTGGCCCTTGCTCGGGCACTGTCGGCGCGCTCCTATCTCATCGCACGCGGCGTTTCGCCGTTGAAGATCGTCGTCAACTTCGCATCTGCTGCAGACTTCATCGCGGACAACTCGACGCCAGAAGGCCGGCTTGAGAACCAGCGCGTGGAAGTCGAACTTGTCTTCGTGGGCAACTGACATGGCGCGCTTGGCTCGCCTGGTCGCGCTGGTCCTGTGCATCGCTGCAGGACAGGCACACGCCGATTTCGCGGGCCGCGTCGTCGGCGTTCTCGATGGTGATACGGTGGATGTGTTGGTGGATCGCACGCCGATCCGCACGCGCCTGGCTGAGATTGATGCCCCCGAGAAGGCGCAAGCCTTCGGCACCAGGTCAAGGCAGGCGCTTGCTGCGGCGGTGTTCCAGAAGTCGGTCTACGTGCGATCGGCGTCCGTCGATCGCTACGGCCGCGCGATCGGCACGCTGTTGGTGGACGGCCGCAGTGTCAACCGCATGATGGTGGAACAGGGCATGGCCTGGGTGTATCGGGCCTACCTGGTGGATCGGTCGCTGCTCGACGTCGAAGCAGCGGCACGCGCTGGGCGGGTCGGCCTGTGGGCCGATCCGCACGCGGTCGCGCCCTGGGAGTGGCGCGCAGAAAAAAGAAAGGGATGGGACGCCAAGTGAAATTCACCGACGAACAGAAGCACAAGGAAACGCTGGCCGTGCTCGAGAACGTTCTCGACTACCTGCAGCGTCTTCCCTCGGTGCCGGCCACCACGGCCATGTGCGAGAAGATCAAGGCCCACATGGACAAGCCGGCGCAGCGCCTGGTCGCCGACTCCAAGCGCGAGCTGATAGGCATGTGGATCACGCCGGCCGGCAAGCGCATGTTTGAAGCCTCATTGATCGGGGATCAGCTCACCGTGAGCGTTCCAGATTCAACGGATGACCTCCCACGCAAAAGCGTCGAAGAAAAAGCGCAGTCCCGCAATGAGGTGTCGGCCGCCGTGGTTAAGGCTCTCATGCGGCCGGCCGGCGTCACGGTCAAGCTGGTGAGGCCGTCGCCCGCATTGACCAAACGCGCTTAACCTGGCTTTCGCTGCAGCCGGCCAGCCTGGCCGTATCGGGGATGCTGTGCCCCGCAGTGCGCAGCGCAATGATCCTCTCGTGAGTTGCTGTGTCGGCCTGGCGGCCGGTGTACCGTCCCGCTTCCTTCGCAAGCGCCACGCCCTGGCGCTGCCGCTCGCGCCGGTCTTCGTAGTCGTCGCGGGCCATCTGCAGGGCAAGGCGCAATAGCAGCTCCTGCAGCGACTCCAGCACGATCTTCAGTGAACTAAGCCCGCGCATCCGTGGGCCTTGAAGGGTTCAAGCCATCCGAGGCCGGAGAGCAGCGGGCCGCCCGGTTTGTTGCTGGTGAAATCGACCTTGCCGAGTTCGTGAACCCGGCACGCTGAAACTGTCTTGGCGACAGGGTCGCGACCTGGCCAACTCCCCACTGTCACCAAAGCCCACCGCGTGCAGGCTTCCGGCCCGCGACCACCTGAAAGGGATTGATAGTTAGGCAGCTTCTGGCAGATTTTTTTGAGCAACGTCCGGCGGAGTGTTTGACGCAACCCATGACCAGCCTTCTTTTTCCGCAATATTCTCTGACTTCAGCGCCGCCCAAGCCAACTTCAGTGCTTGGAACCTGTTGGGCGCTGTGAATTTCCCGACAGGTCTTTGAACGGTTGCGCCGCCACTTTTGAAGCGAAGCCGAGCGCTGTACGTGGTGTCATCCCTTGATGCCGTTACATCGAGGGAGACAGTGACCGATTCCCCTGATCGTGTCAGCATTCGTCTTTGCTCTGCACCGCCTGCTGCGCGGTTCTGCTCCAGGGCTGCTGTGCCATTCCTAGAGTTGGCGGAATCAGTGTTGATAGATGCCATGCTGTTAAGACCGTCTGATGGCGGTGGGGCCAGATTGCCGTTGGACAATCCCGTTTCTGCGGATCGTCGTAGTGCGCACGGTATCTGCGCCATCGTGCGACACGGTGAATGAGATTGAGTTGACCTCGTGTGCATGAACTTGAAAGCAGTCACTGAATGCCTGCAAGAGTGTCACATCTTGAAGTTGTTGAGGTGCCGGGTTGGGGTTGTTGCGAGGCGATGGAATCGTGGCCGGCATCATGTAGATGCAAGGGGGCGGCAATCGATAGTGGCCCAACTCCGTAATGCGCGGTTCAGCTTCGTCTGCAATCTTGGGACAAGGCCTGCCAAGCGTCCCACAAACCATGTCCCAGATCAACAGGCCATCGACACGTTGCGACCGAGAAATAATTTCGGCGCTTAGACGGGTATGGATGCCTGACCATGCGTTGTGTTGTGGGTCTGCACCGGGGTTGGTGCAAACACTCCAAATGATGAATTCGTGCGCGTGTGGTGGCCGCTCAAAAATGTTGGTGTTGTTCCCATCCAGGCAGCCTTTCAATTCGATAACTGCCGTCCGTCCAGTTGGCATCGTCACGGCATAGTCATGTCTGTTATCTGCGCCGGAAGAGTTCCAGTCTTGAATGAAACCGCCATCCTGCATGTGGTTCAAGATGTGCCGAACGAAGTCGCGTTTTTCGCTCATCGTGGCCGAAAACTGACCACGGATACGTTCCACCGCACCACGAAATAGACCGCTGTTGTAGAACTCATTCTCAGTCAAGCCGTGCTCGCCTAGCTGATGGGATTGAGTTTTGAGGACTTCCGCAAATTCGAGGATTTTGGTTTTTAGTTCAGCGTTCTGCTCGCATGGAATGACACTCATGCGGCTACCTTTGTGGCCGCTGCTTGTGCGGCCAGCAGGGGTTCAAAAATGTGTTTCGCCAAGTGCCTGACAACTGGAACAGCAACCCCGTCTCCAGTGAGGTGATACGCCTCGTTGTAGTTCTTTGGTAGCTCGTAACTGTCGGGCAGGCCCATCAGTCGCGCGGTCTCCCGAGGAGAAATTAGGCGCGATCTCACATTCTCGCCTTCAACAATCAGAATCACTTGCCGACTAGAACCGCCAGCCGGGGTGCGCAAACACCCAGCAATATCGTCAAACCGCACTTCAGCGCGTTGAACCTTACGGCCCAACTCGTCGCATCGTGTGCGCTTGTAGATCGCACCCACCATTAGGGTGCCTGCCTTCTTGGCGTCATTCACCTTTTTCAGGTTCTTTTCGCTCATCATCTCCAGCAGCTTTGCGGTTTCGCTGGGTGAGTTCCATTCGACCCCATGCGGTTGCTCTTCAATCAAGTCGGCGAAGGTGGTTTTCCGCTTCGACGGCACAGGTGGACTCCACCACAACCACTTGCTGCGTACCTTGGCCGATAGCTTCTCGTAGGCGTTCAGCAGGCCCTTTGTGTGCCAAATTGCCGAGGGCGTTTCGCTGGTGATGTTCGGAGCCGTAAGGGCTAGTTCATCGCGCACACCAATGACGAACAGGCGAGGCCGCGAGTGAGGCACGAACTGGACGGCATCGGCGACAACGGCCCCAAAAAAGTAGCCCGCTTTTACGAAAGTCGAACAGATGGCGGCGAAGTCTTTGCCGTCATGTGAAGTGAGCGTGCCGCACACGTTTTCCAGAACGATCAGTTTGGGGGCGCGATCCTCTTCAATCAGGCCTTCCATGAGGTGCCAGAACGGCCAGAAAGTCCCTGACCGGTTGCCCTTCAGGCCCGCGCCTGCGCCAGCTAGTGACAGGTCTTGGCATGGGAAAGATGCCCATACCAGGTCAGCTACATCAGGCACGTCCTGCGTCGTGAGCGTGCCAACGTCTGCCACTTTCAAGACGTTCTGTGTTTTCCAGTTCTTTTGATAGACGACACTCTTTTTGAGATCGAATTCATTGGCAAAGACGCATCGCCATTTGTTGCCAAGACCTGCGCGGGCCATTCCGGCACCCGCGAAGAATTCGTAAAAATTTGGGGCGTTTGCCATCATGCTCTCTCTTGTTGAAGCAGCGGCCACTGTTCGCCGACGTACTTTTCTGCGGCATCCCGGATCACCCAGGCCACGGAAACTTTTTTCTCCTTGGCCATGCGCTCCAGCGTGCCATGCAGCTCAGGCGACAAGCTGACAGACGTTCTGACGCTCTTGTGCGTCTCCTGCTGTATTTGTGATGGTTTGCTGGGCTTGGGCATGATTAGGCCGCCTCGATTGATCTAATGCACCACATTACACCATGCTGGTGCATAACGCCATATTTGTATGCCATCCGAGCTGTACCGCTGAAATTGTCTTGGCGACAGGTTCACGACCTGGTCAGCTCCTTTTTGTCGCCAACCGCTGGCCGGGCCATCGCGCATACGCGCTTCACTTGGCTTTGACTGCACCCGGCCAGCCTTGCCGTTTCCGCGATGCTCTTGCCGCCTTCGCGCAGGGCCACGATGCGGGCATGTGTGGCGGTATCGGGCGTGCGGCCGGCATACCGGCCCGCAGCCTTCGCCAGCTCAATGCCTTGGCGCTGGCGTTCGCGCCTGTCCTCGTAGTCGTCGTGGGCCATTTGCAGGGCCAGTTTCAAAAGCATGTCCTGCACGGACTCCAAGACGATGCGGGGCACGCCCTGCGCTGCGGCCGCCAGTTCGTCCAAGTCGATGATGCCGGGCACCGATAGCCGGGCGCCCTTGGCGCGTATCGAGGCCACAAGCCTTTCGGCTTCGGCCAAGGGTAGGCGGCTGATGCGGTCGATTTTCTCAGCCACCACGATTTCACCGGGTTGCAGATCGTCAATCATGCGCAGCAGCTCGGGACGGTCAGCACGTGCCCCTGACGCCTTTTCCCGGTAGATGCCGGCGACGTAGTACCCGGCCGCCCTTGCGGCCTGCGCAATGCCTTCCTGCCGCTCCAAATCCTGCGCTTCGGTGCTTACTCGCATGTAGATGCGGGCAACCTTGACCGGCGCGGCCGAGCTGGCCGTTTTTCTCTTTGTCGTCATGGCATGGCCTTTTTGGGTATACGCAAATGAGCTGGTCATGCTACAGGGGGCCAAGAACTCGCGCCACGGGTCAAATTGGCCGGGTCGATTTTGGCTACCCAAATTGGCCGGCGTGGATCTCGTTCGGGATCTGCTGCAGTAGATCTCGACCAGGTTGGCCAGCCTGGCCAACTCGGTGTTGGCCACGGCCGCCGCGTGCATGCTCGATGCGCGGCAGGGGCAAAAAAAAAGCCGCCTCGGGGTGCGAGGCGGCAAGGGAGGCTGCGGAGCGGTAGGGAGGGAGGAACCCGCTCACACAGTGCAGCCATTATGCGGCTGGTTCGTTAAATCCTTTGTCAGATTTTCGCAGCGCGGCGCGGCTGCAACGGTTGGTCCTGTCGTTGCACGCGCTGTTGCTGCTGCTCGATACGCGCTTGGTGCTTCTCGATCACGTCATGGACGGCGGCCCGCACCTGGCGGTCGATCCCTTCCTTGCCCAGCACGCTCTTGTTCGCCAGGTCGTTGAAGTCGGTCTTGCCCTTCATGTGATCGAGCGCGGCAAGCTGCTGGTCGCTGAGTGTCGTCCCGGTGCGCTGATGCTCCCTGAACTTCTCCGGGGTGACGGGTGGAAGGCCAGCGGGATAGCTGTTCTCGCCCGGCGCAAAGATCGGCAGCATTGCCTTGCCTCCGGTGATCTTCGCGGCCTCCTGGGCCTTCGCCTTGCCTGGGTTGACGCCCTGCGTCAGCTCCAGGTGGCGGTCATCGTCGCCGGCGATGATGACGGGCTTGTCCGGGAATTTCTCGTGCAGCGCCTTCGCAACGGCCGGCAGGTTCCCCGAGTCGAACGCGGCCACGGTGGCGAAGCCCAGCGATTGCGACAAGCTGCCGGCAGTCGCATAGCCTTCACCGATCACAAGGGCGGGGGCCTGGGCCAGCGCATCCATGCCGCCGACGACATGGAAGCAACCTTCCTTGCGGCTGTCCTTCGCAAACCGCTTTGTGCCGTCCTCCTGGATGTATTGCATCGTCCACTGCTTGCCGTCCACGTCCGTTGCGGGGATGTAGGTCTTCTGGCCTGCGCGGTCGGTGAAGACGCCGGCCTGCGGCTCGATGCCCTTGGCCTGCATGTAGGGCGTCGGCTGCTCGACCGGCACCAGGTCGGCCATCTGGCGGCCGACACGTTGCGCGGTCGCTTCGTGGGCCTGAGCCTGCTCGGCTTCGCGGGCCTGCAGCTTGGTGGCGGCCTCGGCCGCCATGCGTGCCTTCTCTTCGGGATCGAGGGTGTAGCCCTTGGACTTCCATTTCATGTCGATGCCGGTCTTGTTGTTCTTCATGTAGCCGGCAGGGTGTCCATCAAGATGGCCGACATAGAAACCCGAGCCGGCTTTCTCGCTGGGCTTCTCGCCTTCCACGCTGATGCGGTGTTTCTTGCCGTCCATGATGGGATGCTCGCCGCTGACCACGCAGCCGATGGAGCGCAGCGCATCGGCAAACTCTTCCTGCGGCGTCATGGCCGGCCCCTGCTGGTCGGGCACGTTCTCGGGCTTCCAGCGGGCCAGCTTCTCCATGTCGGCCTTCGGGCCGGCATACCAGGACTTCGCTACCTTGTCCCACTCGGCGCCGGCCGCCTTGGCCGCGATGCGCTCGCCGTAGGGAACAGCCAGGTATTCCCGCTCCTGGGCCGCTTTGCGGCCCACGGTGGGGCCTTCGGTCGTCTGCACGGCCTGCGGCCCGTCTACGGCGGCCGTAGCGGCCCCCTGCGCCCATTTTGCGAAGGGGCCTGCAGCGACACCGGCCGGAACGTACCAGGACTGTTCCTGCCGGTCCCACTTCGCACCCAGCGCCTTCGCCTCGTCTTTCTCGCGGTAGGGCACCTGGATGAAGGTCTTTTGCGCCTGGGCCTTGATCTGGCTCGGGGACTGCGCTGCCGGCGCTGCGGCCTGCTGCTGGCCCCGTTCCCGCTCGAACTCGGCGATTCGGCGCTGCATGTCGGCATCGTTGAGCATGGCCGCGCCCTCGGCATCCTTGCGGGCCTCTTTAGCGGCTGAAATTTGCTCGTCCGTGCTGTTCGGGTCGCGGCGCACGGCGTTTTCGAGCACGCGGGCCAGCTTGGCCGCCTGCTCGTGCGGGTTCTGCTCGGTAATGGCATCGACCATGCGCAGCTGGTCGGCCAGCTCGCCGGCCTCGGTGTCGGATGGGAAGTCGGCCAGCCACTGATGCGTGCCGTCCTCGTGCTGCGCGTAGACCCCGAAGAACTCCGGTTCAACGCCAAGGGAATGTGCTGCGGCGACGTGAGGCTTGCCGTCGATCTGTTGCGTCACGTTGCCCTGCACCTGGATTCGACCGTTCCAATCGGCCGGCATGTCCACACCGAAGCCTTCCTTCGCGCTCTGCTGGAACGATGCCGGGCTGATGGTGCGTGCGTCGGCCGTCAAGATGATGGCATTGCGCCGCTCGGCCAGCTCGAATTTCTCGCTCGTCTGCAGGGCGGCCGGGTCGGACACCCGCGTGACGGCTTCTAGTACGCGCTCGATGTAGGCCGCCTCGGCCCGCTTGGCTTGTTGTGCTTGCATGTTCGCCTCCTGCTGCTTCCCTTCGTCCAACATGGCGGCAACGCGGACGCCGTAGGAATCCTGAATCGACTTATCGGCCCGTGCGGCGGCGGCTGTCGCAATTCGGGCGGCCTGCTCGGCCGTCGCACCTACTGGAATGAGCGCGCCATCTGCCGCCGCCACGTTGCGCCCTTCGCTGAGGTACTGGAATTGCAAAGTGCGGTTGATGCCATCGCCGGCCGTGATGAACGCATGTGCATCGTTCTTACCGTTCACCGTATCGAACGACTTGGACGCGATGGCTGCGCCATCGCTGCGCACCCAGCCGGCCGACTCCAGCGCGGCCACAACACTTTCAGCTTGTGTCTCCGGCAGCGCCTGGCGCTGCTGCTGGTCTTGCTCCTGCACCTGTTGCTGCTCCAGGCCCAGCACGTAGTCTTGAATCTTCTCGGCATCTGCAGCGGCCCGGAAAATCTCCAGCGGATCGTCCTGCAGCGCCTTGATCCACGAACCCACATAGGCGACGTGCTGGCCGGGATCGTGGCCGATGCCCAGCTCGTCGCCCAAGATCATGCTGGCGATTTCCGCCCGCAGCTCTTCCTTGGCGTACCCCTCGGACCCGAATGGATTGGACAAGTCTCGATCAAGGCGCGACTCGTGGCCGGTCCAGTGGCCCAGCTCGTGGAGCGCGGTCGCGTAGTAGTTGTCGGCCGTGGGGAACTGCCCCTTGTCGGGCATGTGAATGCTGTCCGTCGCCGGGCGGTAGAACGCCCGGTTCTGCTCGCCGTGGCGGATCACGGCACCGGACGCCTGCAGGATGTGTTCGGCGCGCTCCACGGCCGTCCAATCCTGTTGCTTGCGCGGTTGCAGCGGTGGAAGCCCGTCGATCTGCTCGGCGTTGAACACCGTCGCAAAGAACACCCTCGGCCGCTCCAGCTTGACCGACTGCTTGACCGGCTCGCCCTGTGCATCAAGGACGGGCTTGCCGTCCGCGTCGGTCTTGATCTGCTCGTCGCTGAACTTCCAGTATTGGATCGGCGTTCCCTTCTCGCCCTTGCGCACCTGGGCACCAACGGCAGCCGCCTGCTTGTAGGTCATCCAGCGCTGATCGCTGTGGCCCTGGCTCATGAGCTGGATAGCGTTGATGCCCCGGTAGCGCTTGCCGGTGGTCGGGTTCGTCGGAATGAAAGCACCAGGTTGACCAGGCTCCCACGGCTTTTGCCATGGCGCGGTGCCCTCTTTCAGTTGCTCGATCAGCTTCTCGGCCACTGTCTCGTGAAATGGCTTTTTCGGCTCCATCTTGTCGTCCCTTCTGAATAGCTCGTTGATCTGCGGGAAGGTCTGCTGCGTCCTGGATCGGTCGTGCAGGCCCTGAGCGACGACGCACACGATGTTGTGCAAGTCGTCCGCCTGCATGGGCCGCACGCGGGCGATGCAGGTTTCCGCGAATGACTGCTGGCCCTTCTGCCGCACCTGGTCTGTGCCCTGGGCGAAGAGGTCCGCGCCCTGGTGATGGCTTGGCTCGATGCCCTCGCAGTACAGGGCAAAGACTTCCTCGGCGCGCAAGTCCACGGGATAGCCGGCGTAACGCCGGTCTATGTCGTCCCATAGCGGTTTGAGGCTGGGTTCCTCGCGGGCGGCCACCAGGCCGTCCAGCAAGGCACGCTTCTCGGCCGGCGCGAAGGTGTTGGCCCCGTAGTGGCCCAACACCTCGTGCCGCAGCGTCAGCAGCAGGTCGCTGGCATCCTCCACGTTCGCCAGGGGCACGTCCACGCGGCCACGGTAGGCACGGCCGGCGTGCTGCGTCTCCTTCGGGACGTAGCCGCCTTTCATGTCCTGGGGCACTTCGGCGGCTCGCGGCCCGTACAGCTCGGCGGCGTCCTCGCGGAATTTGTAGGCCAGCTCAAGCGCGCCGGGGTAGTCGCGGACAAAGGCCCGCGTCACCTCCTGCGCCTCGGCTTTCGTGATGGGCATGGATCAGCCCTCCTTGGCCTTGCGTGCGGCGGCCTGGGCGACCGACTCGCCGGGGCGCAGCTCGTACAGCTTGCGGGCGTTGGTGGTCGAGACGATGCGCGGGAGGTCTGCGCTCGGGCCGTCATCGTCAAGGAATGCCGGCTCCAGCGACCCATCGCCGGCCAGGTCGGCCAGGTCGTCGGTGCTGGCGAGGGCATCGCCTTCGCTCAAGGCGTCTTCTGCGAACGCGCCGGCACGGTCGGCCTCGTCGGGATCGAATTCGGCCTGGTAGCCGGGCGTCTGTGCATCGGTCAGCTTCTCGCGCAAGGCTTCCGCGCTGGCTGCGGCGTCGTCAATGGCCGGGATCACTTCGGCGGCCTGGTCGTTGGTTTGCTGGGTCATGTCATCACTCCTTCGGTTTGCTGTAATCGGGCTTGCCCTTGATGTCGGGATAGGTCTGTGTGCATGTCGGGTAGTTGCTGCAACCCCACCAGAACATGCCTTTTTTCTTCGTGCTGGCCCGCCTAGACAAGCCGCTGCCGCAAGCCATGCACTTGTGCAGCTCCGACACCTTTGGCGTCTCTCGCGGCACTGGCTTGCCGGCCTTGTCTTCGCAGGCGAACTTGCAGCCATCGGCGAAGCCGGTGCATCCCCAAAAGAACTCGTTCTTTTCCTTCTTCTTGATGCGGCGCAACGGCTTGGCGCAGAGCGGGCAAGGGTGCGTGTCAACCTTGATTGCCAGCCCGTTTTCCTTCACGCCGGCCACCTCGCCAGCGATGTAGTCCATCAGCTCGCGCACGAATGATTCGGTGTCGCGCTGGCCAGCCTGGATGGCCTTCTGCTGCTCATGCCAGAGCGCGGTCATGTCGGGGAATTTGGCCTGGTCGGGCAGGGCGTCGTAGAACTCTTCGGCCGTGGGTGTGGGCACGATGTTCTTGCCTTGCTCGACCAGGTAGGCACGCTCGAAGAGCGTGGCGATGATGCTGTCTCGCGTGGCCGGCGTCCCGATGCCGCCATGCTCGCCTTCCTTGCCCTTGTCCTTCTCCAGCAGCAGCTTGCGCAGGCGGTCGTCGCGGATGTACTTGGCAACGCGGGTCAAGTCCCCTAGCAGGGTCGCCATCGTGTAGAGCGGCTGCGGCTTCGTTTCCTGCTTGGCGGCCTCGGCATCGACGCAGACGCCGGCCTGGCCGCCGCGCAGCGTGCGTATGTCGATGGACAGGTCGTTCTCGTCGCCTTCCAGGTCTTCATTGCCCGCGTCGTTCTTGTAGAGCAAAAGCCAGCCTTGGCGCGTGGTGACGTTGGAGCGCACGGCGAAGCGGTGCCCCTCGGACTCCACCAGCACATCGGTCTGGTCGTATTGGTGCTTGGGCCAGAACTGCGCGATGTAGGCGCGGGCGATCAGCAAATAGATCTTCTGTTCCCCCTCGCTCAACGCCGCCAGGTTCGCCGTCGCCTCTGTCGGAATGATCCCGTGGTGGGCGGAAACCTTGGACGAATTGAAGGCCCGGCTCTTGATCGAGGGATCGGCCCGCTGCGCAACGGCGGCCAACATGGGCGCGGTCTGCGTGATCGCCGCCAGCACGCCCGGCGCGTCCCCGTGCTGCTCGTCGCTGAGGTATTCGCAGTCGCTGCGGTTGTACGTGATGAGCTTGTGCTTTTCGCGCAGCGACTGCGTTATGTCCTTGGTCTGGTCGGGCTTGAAACCGAACTTGCGGGAGGCATCGGTTTGCAGCTTCAACAGGTTGTAAGGCAAGGGCGGATGCTGTTCTTTCTGCTTGGTATCGGCGCTGACGATCCGCGCAGGCTTGCCCTTGACGGCATCCGCGATGGCCTGGGCATGCTGCTCTTCGATCAGCCGGCCCTTCTCGTCCACTGGATCGGCTTCAACGATCTGATACCGCGCAGGGAAGGCAACGCCTTCGACCTCAAACCGTCCGGTGACGTTGTAGTAGTACGCCTTCCTGTGGGCCTTGAATGCCCGCGTGCGGCGCACGACAAGGCCGACGATGGGGGTCTGCACCCGGCCTACGCTCATGACGCCCTGGTAGCCCTTCTGGCGGGCCGCCAGGGTGTAGGCGCGGGTCATGTTGTAGCCGTAGAGCTGGTCGCCCACGCTGCGGGCCTCGGCGGCGGCCGACAGGCCGGCGAACTCGCGGTTGTCGCGCATGCTCTCCAGCGCCTTGCGCACAACCTTGGTGTTGTTGTCGTTGATGAGAACCCGCTTCACCGGCAGAGTGCAGCCGGCGTACTCCAGGATTTCATCGACAAGAAGCTGCCCTTCTTCGTCGGGGTCGCCAGCGTTGACGACGCTGCTGGCCTTCTTCAACAGGCCGAGAATGACCTTGAGCTGGTCCTTCGCGCCCTTGTCACCGCTGGGCTTCTTCTTCCAAGGAATATGAGACATGGGCAGGTCGTCCATGTTCCATTTGCTGTATCGCTCGTCGTAGTCCTCGGGGTCCAGCAGTTGCAGCATGTGGCCGTAGCACCAGGCCACATAGTCGCCGCCGCAGTCGTAGTACCCGTCCTTGCGGCTTCCGCCTCCCAAGCCTTCGACAATGGCTTTCGCCAGGTCGGGCTTTTCTGCAATGAACAAACGCATGGTGCCTCCTACCAGGTGATGACCGGGACGATCACGGTCTTGATTTGCGAAACGTTGACCGGCCCAAAGTAGCGGCCGTCGAACGATGTGCCGCTCACGTCCGACATAAGCAGCACCTCGGAATTGCCCAGCTCGTAGCTGTTGGTCTGGTAGCGCGGCAAGGGCCGGCCGGCCTTGTCGGTCTTGAGCGGTGCGCTCAGTGGCAGCAGTGCGCCATTCACTCGCACGCCGTCATCGGCCACGGTGACGGCATCGGCTTTAGCGGCTAAAACCTTTTTCATGAGGTAGCCGTAGCCGCCAGGGCAGAACCCGCCCCCGATGTAGCCCCGTTCCTTGGCGTCACCGAACACGCCGACTTGCGGCGGGCAAAACATGACGTAAGCGCCCTTCTCTACCGGCGCGCTGCTTGCCCAATAGAGGCCAACGGGAATGCTCTTCGTGGTGTTGACGCGGGCACCGGCTGCATAGCAGGCAACGCCCAAGGCGAGCACGGCAGCGCCGCCGATGGCGGTGCCGATGGTGATCCGTTTCAGCAAGCGGCTCATATCGTGATCCCCTCCCCTGCGGGCGCGACAAAGCTGTTACGCAGCTTGTCGCTGTTCTTCGGTGCGGGAATCGCCGCCCGCGCCTGAAAGGTCGGGTCTTGGAAATACAGCGGCTGCTTGCCGTAGATCGCGGGATAGCCCGCGACGTACACCACCATGTCGCCGGCCTTCGCAATGTCGCCGCCCTCGGTCTTGACCGGGCCGGGCATGCGCAGGCACTCATCGGGCGTGAGCAAGGGGCGCTGAACCTCCTGGATCGTCCGCGACACCTGGCCCAGCAAAGCGCTCGTGCGCCGGCCGCTGGTGGTGATCTGCTCCTTCGCTACGGTGGTCTGGCCGGTGAGCTTGGAAAGATGCTCGGCCGTCTCAACGCGGTTCGGTGGGTAGGCGTTCTGGACGTGGCAGTTCGACGTGATGCTCTCGTCGTGGCCGTAGCCGGTTTCGCGGCTCTTGAGCTGGTTAATGTCCTGGCAAATCAGGTAGCACTTGATGCCGTAGCCGGCCACGAATGCCAGCGACTCCTGCATGATTTCGAGCTTCCCCAGGCTGGGGAACTCGTCAAGCATCATCAGCATGCGGTGCTTGTAGTGCGCCACCGGCCGGCCGTTCTCGAAGTCCATCTTGTCGGCCAGCAGGCGAACGATCATGTTCACCATGACCCGCACCAACGGCCGCAGGCGGGCCTTGTCGTTTGGCTGCGTGACGATGTAGAGACTCACCGCGTTGTCGTGGTGCATCAAGTCCTTGATCTTGAATTCGGACTTGCTCACGTTGCGGGCCACGATGGGATCGCGGTACAGGGCCAAGTAGGACTTGGCGGTGGACAGCACCGATCCCGCTTCCTCGTCGGGCCGGTCCATCATGTCGCGGGCGGCAGAGCCGACAACCGGGTGGACCTGGCCGTCTACGTGGCTGTAGGTGGTCATTTCCATCCACAGCTCGCCAATGTCGCGGTTGGGGTCGGCCAGCATGGCATCGACGCCGGGCAGCGTGGCCGGCGTGCCTTCGGCCTTGGTCTTGTAGAGCGCATGCAGGATCACGCCGACAAGCAGCGCCTGGCTGGTCTTTTGCCAGTGCGATTCGAGGCCCTTGCCGTCCGGGTCAACGATCAGCGTTGCGAGGTTCTGCACGTCGCCCACTTCGTTTTCCGTGCCAAGGCGGATTTCATCGAGTGGGTTCCAGCAAACGCTACCGCTGGCCGTCGCCGGCTCGAAACGCAGAACCTTGTTCTTCGCATGCTTCTGCCGCCATCCGGCCGTCAGCGCCCACAGCTCGCCTTTCAGGTCGGTGATGACTGCGCTATGGCCCCAGGACAGCAGCGTAGGAACCACCAGACCGACGCCCTTGCCGGAACGGGTCGGCGCATAGCAAAGCACATGCTCCGGGCCGTTGTGGCGCAAGTAGTGCTGCTTGCCCTTCTTGTCGATCCACGCGCCCACGTAGACGCCTGAGCTGGCCGCCGCATCCTTGCCGGTGATGGTCTGCCAGAACGACCGCGCACGCGGGATGAGGCCGGCCGCCTGGATGTCCCTGACGTTCGCCCAGCGGGCCGAGCCGTGCAGGTACTCGTTCACCTTCGATGAATTCGCCAGCACCATCTTGGCGACAACCAGACTGATGAGGCCCACGCCGGTAATCGTGACGCCGATGCTTCCGGCGCGCATGAAGGCGTCGGGGTACTGGCCGTACCACTTGCCGGCCCACTGGACGATTCCCCACGGCGGGTAAATGTGGTTGATGTGCGCGCCAAGCGCGGCCTGGTACTTGAAGTCATGGGCGAAGAACTGCGTAGCAGCCTGCAATCCGCCGCCAAGGGACAGCACGGCCAGCGCCGGGATGACCTTGCCAGGCCCCTCCTTCTCGGCGCGTACCTGCGGCCCTACCGCGTTGTTGAACCTGTCTTTTGTCATCTGCTACGTCCTTTCGTCGTTTTGATGGAACCCTGGGGGGTCACGGTGATGGCATCACCAACGGCAAGGCGCTTGAGGCGTCGTGCGGTCGGCTCGTCAACTGGCAGCACCATGACTTCCTCGCCGCGTTTCAGAAGGGCCAGTGATTGCCCCTCGACCTGGCGGATGCCGGCGAAAGTCGCGGCCCCGTCCTGCCCGTCAGTATAGCGGGAGTGCTTCGGTATATCGAATCCTTTAAGGCGCTTGCCTTCCCGCTCCGCTATGTATTTGTCGGCGGCAGCGGCAACCTGCGGGCTTAGTCTTCCTGGCCCAAAAATATCCCGTCGCAGGCCGTCAACTGGTTTGGCTCCTTGTTGCTCCACGTCACCAGGAACATGACGCGGCAATAGCACTTCACTTCCGCTGGCGAGCTGAACCACACCGAGTTGGGACAGTCTTCGCAGACGGTTTTGGCTTTGGGGCGGCGGCTTTCGTCCAACGCGGCCAACGTTGGGCTTGCTGGCTCGTCCGGCTGCGGCGGCGTCGGCTCGTGGCTGTCCGGCTCGGGCGGCTCCGGGGATTGCGGCAGTGGCTGGTCCACTGCCGCTAATGCCGCCTCCAGCAGCTCGTCCTCGGTCGGTTCGGTCATGGTCGTTCTCCTTCGTGGTTGTTTGGGTCAGTAGTTCTTGACGGCGGCGCTCCAGGGCGTCGTCGTCAAAGGTGATGGGTAATTTCGAGGCCGCCGCCGCTTGGGCGATCTGCTCTTTGAATGCCGGCGTGCCGCCGACGCTGATGCGGTCGCCGTAGCGATCCACTGCCATGCGCAACGCGGCTTGCATGCCGTCCTGGTCGGCCCCGCGCGAGACTTTCAGGCGGTCGCCATCGTCGCGGACGGCGGTAGGGCCGACGCGATAGATGATCGTGCCCTTCTTCGTCACGCTGTCCTGCTCTGCAGCGGCCGCCTGGGGCCGCAGCGGCCCCGTGCCGGCCACGGTGTTGCCCTTGAGGCCCTGGGCAGCATCGCGGGCGCGCAGCGCCCCTAGCGCCTCCTGGTCGCCCTCTGCGGCCTTGGCGCGCAGCCAATCGGCCCACGCACGGCGCTGGTACTTCTCATGTATCTCTTGCCGTTCCTTGAGGTACTGCTTGTTGATCTTCTCGATCTCGGCTTTCATGGTCTTGCTGGTGGCCGAATACATCAGCTTCTTGCCCACGCCGGCCCCTGAAATCAGCTTGATGGTCGAACGCTTGAGCCGCCCGCTACGCTTCGCGGCTTCAATGAGGCGGTCTTTCTTCGCCCTCGCCTTCTCCCATTCGGCCGTGCGCGATCCGCTGATGTTGAGTTGATCGGCCTTGTACTTCGCGTGCAGCTCTACCGTGTTGACACGGGACCGCACCGGCTTCTTGTCGTACTGTTTGCGCGGCTTCTGCGCTGCGCGCTCCACGTGCTCGGCCGATGGCTCGAAGGTGCCCAGCCTTTCTTCCAGCTTGGCCTTGGAGAATTCGCGGCCGATGGAACTGGCCTTGACGGCAAGGCCGTCAGCGGCTTGGATCACGAACCCATTGCCGCGCTCGCGCAGCTCCAGGCCGTTGTCCCGCATGACCTGGTGCAGAGCCTCCCACGACTGCGCGGCCTGCATGTCTGCGGCGCATTCGCGCTTGACCCAGCCCTGCAGGCTTTCAACGCCTGCATGCCGCTCCATGTCTTGGGCGCGGCCTTCCGATACCAGCTTGTTCCCCTGGTGGTTGTCGCGCTCCAGACCGTATTCGCGTTCGAGCTTTTCGCAGAGCTGCCCGAGCGTGTGATAAGCGTTGAATGGCTCCAGGATCGTGTAGCGCGTTGGGTGAATCTTGTTGATGGCGATGTGAATGTGCAGGTTGTCGGTGTCGTGGTGAACGGCACTGACGCGCTGATGCTCGCCAAACCCCAGCCCTTCGCATATCCGCGCCTCGATGGCCTTCAAGGTCGCGTCGTCGGGTTGCTCGCCTGGCCGGAAACTGACGATCAGGTGATACGTCTTGTCGGCCCCCGACCGGGTGTTTTGCGCCTGGGTGTTGAGGACTTCGGTGATCGCCACTTCGGGCCGGTCTGTGTGGCAGTTCGTGACAGCCACGTAGCCTACGCGCTCGTTCTTCGCCTGTTCGTCGGTGATGTACTTCACCAGACCGGCGAAGTCACTCTTCTGCACCGTCTTCATGGAAACGTGCTTTGCGATCACGGCCGCCCCCCGCAATTTTTAGCGGCTAAAGGGCTC